>NZ_CBDHGF010000001.1:0-27001 GCF_965262965.1 Candidatus Poriferisodalis sp. | reverse complement strand
AGACCCGCAGCTGGGTCCACCTCCAGCACGACACCAACACCCCAATCCGCCCCCTCCCCGCTTGACATAGAAGCTCATCAACCGCGTAGAGCCCTATGCTGGCCATCATGATCGGAGACGCTCCATTGCCAGTGGAGCACTATGACGTTACTTGCGGCAGATGGCGACTACATAGATGGCTAGCCAGACCCGAGGTCGGAGCGGGGTTTGATGTCACACCCCTGTGGGATCATGGGGACATGAGTAAAGCCCATGAGATCGTCCGCACCGGGATGAGGCTCGCGGAGTTCTTTCGCCGGTTCCCCGATGACCGGGCGGCTGAGGTGTGGTTCGTGTCTCGCCGCTGGCCGAGCGGTCCGGTCTGTCCGCACTGTGGGGGTGGCCGGGTGTCGGAGGTGGCGTAGCGGCGTCCGATGCCGTACCGGTGCCGCGAGTGTCGCAAGCATTTCTCGGTGATGAGCCACACCCTCATGCACGCCTCGAAGTTGGGCGCTCAAACGTGGCTGCTGGCGATCTTCTTGATTGTGGCGAACCCGAAGGGCCGGTCGTCGGTGCAGCTCGCCGCCGACCTGGGCGTCACCCAGAAGACGGCGTGGCACTTGGCGCACCGCATCCGCCAAGCACTCGCAGAAGGCGGACTCCCCGGCTTTGACGGCCCGGTAGAGGCCGACGAGACGTACATCGGCGGCAAGGCCCGCAACCGCCACGCCCACAAGGCCGATCCGGGCAAGACCGCCGTGATCGGTGTCAAAGACCGCCGCACCGGCACTGTCGCCGCCACACCGGTGCACGAGGTCACCACCGCCACAGCGACCGCGATGGTTGCCGCCACCACCCGCCAGGGTGCGGAGGTCTACACCGACGGCAGCCGCATCTACGACCCACTCGCGGCGATGGGCTTCAACCATGCTCGGGTCATCCACGGCCTCGGCGAGTACGTCCGCGGTTCGGTGTCCACCAACGGCGTCGAGAACTACTGGAGCCTGTTGAAGCGCACCCACATCGGCACCTACCACTACATGTCAGACGACCATCTGCACCGCTACATCGAGGAACACTCGTTCCGCTACAACCGCCGCAACCGGCACGTCATCGACAAGATGAGCGAAGCCGCCGCGGCGATGGAGGGTCGGTCGCTGACCTACCGGGAGTTGACAGGCTCCCGCGGCTGACGCGTAGTGTGGGCGACATGACCGACCCCGAACCGACGGCTGAACAGCCGCTCGTCACGGTCGAACAGTTGGAACGTGCTACCGACGCTCTGCTCGCGGCCGCTCCCAAGTCCTCAACTGAGGGAAGTGGGGTTGGGGGAGGCGTTCCCTCCCCCAACCCGCCGCTCGGCGGCTAGCCATCTATGTAGTCGCCCGGCAGATCGTACCTAAGACGTTTTTCTGCCACCAACTAAGGTCGTTGCACAAAGGAAGACGATACAGTTGGCCGTCTTTATAGTCGCACAACTTCGATACCTTCCCCGCGCTAGTTGGAGGAGGCTCAGGAGGATCAAGGAACACAACTATATCAATTACTTCTCTCACATCTTCCGGTAGAATCTCATCAAGAATCTTCCCGACAATCCGATCTTTTGCCTCATCCTTGAGATGATCCAATGCTACCTCTCCCAAAGCTCGGAGCCCCTTGACAACCAGGGTCTTAACACTGCCCGCAAGACCAAGTACCGTGAGTCCGAGGCTGACGTCATCGTAGATCTCCTTGACCAACCTGTTCTCTATTGCAGTACACAGGAGCGCTGCAGTCAGCTTCGCCCACGACGCCCATTCTGACATCGCCACTGTAAGCTGTAGTGCCTTGTCCGCTTGCGATTCCACCCCCTCCATTCTCATAATGAAGTCGCTGTAGCCAGCTGTCGTGACCCCCCATAGTAGGCTGAGATCGTTGTCGATCTCTTCGTGGAGTGATCTCGCGTCTCTAGCATTGTTGCTGGCCCATTGAGCATTCTTCTCTGCGTTCTCCGTGTTCTTGCGGAAGTTCGTTGACTCATCCTCCTGAACTAGTCGCTCCAGATACAAAGCGGCATCCGCTGCATCTCGTGCACTGATACTCGCGTTGAACGCCAGTTCTTCGAGATTCTTCACCGATTCCGTTAGCCGCTTCTCCAGTTCCGCCATTTGCACAGTCAGCGTCGTGATCGAATCACGGCCCTCGGGACCTGACCCATGCAGGTTGACCGCGGTGACGGTGACGGTGTAGGTGGTGCCGTATCTGAGGTTGCCACTGGTATGTGAAGTGCTGGTCGTGGTGTCGCTCGAGCTCCAAGCTGGGCTGTCGCCAATAGCGGGACGCGAATAGCGCACGATGTAGTGCCTGATCGCCGCGCCGCCAGAGTCCGACGGCGGCGACCATGTCACCCGAATCTGCCTCGTACCGTGCGCCACAGCGCTCACACTGCGCACCTCTGTTGGCGGTGCGGTTGTGCTGGCTCTTGTGGTGGCCGTGGTGATGGCGGGTTCGCTGCGTTGGCCGTCTCCGTTGATGGCGATTACTTTGACTGTGTACGTAACTCCGCGCAGGAAGGCTCCTGTGGTGTGCGACCTCCCGTTGACGCTAACGGGTCCGCTGTTGTACGGACCCCGGTCACCGTACACCGGGTGATTCCTTAGGGCGTCTCGGGAATACTCCAATTCGTAGCCGCTTATCGGCGAACTGCCGCTGCTGGTTGGAGCCGACCACGTAACTCTGAGTGAGCTCTCGCCGTGCGGAACGGCCATCACAGACCTCGGAGGGGTTGGAGGTTCCTCTGAAGAGGTTTGGCCATTCCGCAGTAGGCGGATTGCGTCGGCCGCTATTCGGGCGTTCTCGGTGCCGACATCGCGATAGTCGTCGCGGGCTCGTGTATCGCGAAGCTCAATGCGGACACGACCGTGAAGAGTGTGCACGCCGAGGGATTGCCATCCGGTGACGTGCTGTTGATCGAGCCAAGGGCCGGCGACGTATTCTTCGTTGGCGAATGTGGAGTCGCCGTTCTCATCGGCCCAAATGAGGTATTGCACGTGGGCTGTTGCCCATTTGGCGGGGATCCAGGCTTGAACTTCGTATCTGCCGTCTACTGAATCAAACTCCCATATGGCGAAGTCGTCCAACTGGTCGTCACCGTCGTTGCCGATTGCCACGGTGAAATGGAAGCCGTTGCTGCCGTAGCCCAGTCTGTCAATATTTGCGGGCGGCTTCCACCAGCTGTACGGGTCTACCTGGTCCCTAAGGACCGGATCGTCGTTGACGATAGTTGTTTGAAGGCCAAGGGCGTATTGCTCCTGTGCATGGACAGGGCTCAAAGCGGTGGCTAACAGCGCGACCGCAGTGGCGATGATTATAGTCAACTTTGTCATTTGTCTATCGCTCCATTTCAGGTAGTTGTGGAAAGTCCTTGGACTCGAACTCGCTTTGGCCGTTCAGGGGGCGGCATTAACTGATGGCGGACGGAAGCTCGAGCACCCAACCGATCAGGATCAGGTCCGGGTTGGTGAGTGCACGGCCGTCAGCTTGGACGATGCCCTCGTTTAGGGCGTAGATCTCCGACCAGCGCAATCCGGATCCGAGATGAATTCGGGCGAGTTTCCACAGGCTGTCGCCGCGCACGACGGTGACTCTGACGGTGTCGGTGTCGGTGTCGTCGGGTTCGGTGTCGTCGGTGTCGTCGGTGTCGTCGGTGTCGGTGTCGGTGTCGGTGTCGGTGTCGTCGGTGTCGTCGGTGTCGGTGTCGGTGTCGGTGTCGTCGGTGTCGTCGGTGTCGTCGGGTTCGGTGTCGTCGGTGTCGTCGGTGTCGGTGTCGGTGTCGGTGTCGTCGGTGTCGTCGGTGTCGGTGTCGGTGTCGGTGTCGTCGGTGTCGTCGGTGTCGGTGTCGGTGTCGTCGGTGTCGTCGGTGTCGTCGGTGTCGGTGTCGGTGTCGGTGTCGTCGGTGTCGTCGGTGTCGTCGTTCTCCGTTGGCAGATCCTCGACTTGCGCGGCGACCGGCGATGCCAATGAAGTCGCCAAGGCTGAGACCATGGCTAT
This sequence comes from Candidatus Poriferisodalis sp., assembly GCF_965262965.1. GTDB lineage: Bacteria > Actinomycetota > Acidimicrobiia > Acidimicrobiales > Poriferisodalaceae > Poriferisodalis. The sequence continues at coordinate 22,993 of NZ_CBDHGF010000001.1, read as the reverse complement.
GGCGACTAGGATCATGATGGGTCTGGGGAATCTGGATTTTGTCATGTTGGTGCCTCCTTGCGGCATGATGGGATTGGGTTGTGGCCTATGATTGAGGAACTTTCCTCAGTCGGATGGCATCGACTGCGAGACGGGCGTTCACGGTTCCGACATCGCGGTAGTCGTCGCGGGTACGTGTGTCGCGAACGTCGATGCGGACCTGGCCGCGGAGAGTATGCACGCCGAGGGATTGCCATCCTCCGCTGTTGGTCTGTTGATCGAGCCAAGGCCCGGCGACGTATTCGTCGCTGGCGAATGAGTTGTCGCCGTTCTCGTCGGCCCAGATGAGGTATTGCACGTGAGCTGTGGCCCATTGGTCTGGGATCCAGGCCTGAACCTCGTAGCTGCCGTCTACTGAGTCAAACTCCCACTTTGCCCAGTCGTCTAACTTGTCGTCACTGTCGTTGCCGATTGCGACCGTGAAATGGAAGCCGTCGTTGCCGTAGCCCAGCCTGTCGACATCCGCGGGCGGCTTCCACCAGGTGTACGGTTCTACGTTGTCCATAAGGTCTGGACTGTCGTTGTATATGTACTCGGGATCCAGCTCGGTAGTGCCGGTATCATCGTCGATTGGTACCAATCGGATCGCGTCGACAGCCAACCGGGCGTTCACGGATCCGACATCGCGATAGTCGTCGCGGGCCAGCGTGTCCTGGATCCGGATGTCGACCTCGCCGTTGAGATCGTATACGCCGAGAGACTGCCATCCGGTGACGGGCTGTTGATCCAACCACGGACCGGCTAGACGCTCATCGTCAACCCAGATGTTGTATTGCACGTTCGCTGTGGACCAACGGGCCGGTATCCAGGCCTGCACTTCGTATCGACCCTCGACGGAACCGAAGTTCCATTCAGCCCAGCTGTCGACCGCGATGTCGTTGCCGATTGCGGTCGTGAAATGGAATCCGTTGGCGCCGTGGCCTGCACTGTCGACATCTGCTGGAGGCTTCCACCAGTTGTAGGTGCCGATGTTGTCATGGAGCGCTGGAGTGTCATTGACGATAGTTCCGCGCGGTGGTTGCGTTTGCTCAGGTGGTTTCTCGCTATCGCTACGGGGCCACTCGATGATGTTCGAATAGTGGCCACCGGACCATGTGTCCCCTTGGCGTTCCGCGCCGACGACGACGAAGACTTCGCTTCCGGGATATCCGAAGAGGCAGCTTCTATTGGCCGGCCAAACCGAGACAGCGTCGTGGGACTTGTATACGCCTCTAGAGACCTCTAACTCCTCTATGCCGTTGTGAGCGCAGGCGAGGGTGTGTGGGCCAATCCCTAGGTTTTCGATTTCGATGTGTAGCCACCGGCAGTGAACGCTGGTGCAGACGCGATCGGCACCCCGCTCACCCTGCGCGCCGTCGCCCACCCGGATCGTTACGGTCGGTCTCGGCCCGGTCCCGCTTGACTGCGGCGCCATTGACGCCGGGGCAGACCACTTGCCCTCGCCGTGTCGATTGTTGGCTCGGACGGATACGTCGTAGACAATGCCGTTGGTCAACTCTGTAACTGTTGTCTCGAGCGATCTGCCGACTGGCCAGTCTCTCCAAGAAGCGTCTATTCGACGGTATCGCAGGTCATAGTCGGTTATACCATCAGGTCTCTCGGATGGGGGATCCCATCTAACAATAAGCCGACCGTCACCCGACGTCAGACGAGGAGCGTTGGGACGTCCTGGACGTGATTCCGGGATCTCACAATTCTCATCCACCCACTCCCATTCGGCGCGTTGGTCGCAAGCCACATATGCTCTGGAATGGTCGGGAGCGTCAGCACTGAAGTCGTCGTTGGCACCAAATACCGGGTAGCTCATGACTGCCATCAACCTCTCACCGCTGATACTTGCCTTGATGCGTGCGACGTTGGCCTTCGTTGTGGGAGGAGACAGATTGTCATCGTCCCAAGGATGATCCCAGTAGTAGAATGCGTGTCCGATCTCATGGGCAACGGTGTGAAGATAGTCATCATTGTCGCTGTGTATCTCCGCAGTTGCTGCTAGAGCTGGTCCACCGTCAGGGGCATATCCGGCCGTACCTCCCATTGGAATCGGCACAAGCAGAAGGACGTTCGGATATCCAGATCTGGTTCTGACTTCGTCTCTGCACGGATCGCTCATGCCGGCCCGGACATCGGTGAACCACGCCTTTACTGTTTTGCTAGTCCAATCTCCAACATCGGGCGATAAGAGGCCTCCTTCAACGAAGATCAGATTGGAACCCTGCATTGAGCCCTTTAGATACCCCGATTCCCTTCGATAGAACGGACTGACATAGGTCCGCAAATGGTTGACCGCATCTCTAAGGTCAGACTCGTCGTATATCAGGTCGGATCTGGTATGGCCAGGTATGTTGAAGTTGTCGTCGCTGGTGGGGCCGCAGTAGTAGACCCACACCTTGACCTCCTTCACGTCAACGGGCTTCTGGGAACCGAGAGCGAACAGAGGAGCAATCTCCTCGTCATTGATCGCAAACGCTTCGGTCCTGACTATGGCCCGGTAAAGGAAGGTTGCCATCTGCGCCCGTGACGTGGCCACGCCGGGACAGAAGGCGGTGCCGTCTCCGCACCCCTTGGTAGTGTCGGACGCGGCGAGGGCGGCTACTTGGTCGTAGTACCAAGCCTGGTCGGACACGTCGGAGAACCCCGGGTCGAGGCCGTCGGGCAGATTGAACGCGCGGGTAAGGAACACGGCCATCTGCGCGCGGGTGACAGAGTCGTTGGGGCAGAAGTTGGTGCCGTCGCCGCACCCTGTCGTGACGCCGAGTTCGGCCATCCTCTCGATGAACGGCGGCCAGAATCTGGGCAGCTTGCGGTCGACGTCTTCGAACCTCGAACCTTTGCTTGGATCGGGATCCTGACCGTCAAGGACGCGCACGACCCAGACCGCCATCGTCTTGCGGTCTATTGGCTGGTGCGGGCAGAAGATTCTGCCGTCGGAACCTCCCGACTCCTCGCAGTCGGTCAGGACACCTAGAGCCTCCATAGCCGCTACCGGCTCCGAGTAGTACGTGTCGCCGGGTACGTCGCTGAACCCGCCGGTCTGCGCCGAGACCGGCGTGGCAGCGACTGCCAACACTGCCACGAACACCAACGCGCCGGCAATCGTCGCGGGAGCCAGTCTCGATAGGCGAACGTTTGTGGACGGGACGCCAGAGCTCGCCCGCCTACGGAGTTCAGTTTCGTCCGCCCGTCGCTCACGTAGGGCGGTATCAGTCTCTGGGCGTCGCATCTCATTCATGGGGTCGGCCCCCTGACCTGTTGCGCTCGCGAGCAACCACTCGGGCCCACGGGCTGGGAACTGACTGGGAGCCCGTTCTGTGCGGTCGGCCATCCGCCGGAGTGGAAGGCCTCGTGGGCTCGGCGGCGACGGCCGATCCGGCCATCGCATCAGTCGGCTGATCGAGTCGAGCTTCGGCCCCCGAGACCTGTCGCCGTACAGCGGCACCGGTTCGGGCTGCGCGGTCAGCCGGTGCGCGTTCAGTGCCGAGGCGCTCGCTCTGAAGGGCCGAGGGGTGCGGGAACGGACAAGCGGTACGCGACCGCGGCGTCAGCTCAGAGGAATACGCGCCGTGTGATCCTGCCAGTCGCGCGGGGGGGGGGGGGGGGTAGATGCGGCAGCAGGCCGTGCTGGTGAGACGAGGTGATCAGCGGGTGCGGCCTGCGCGGCAAGAACCGACTCGCGGCCAATGGCGAGGCCTCGCACATAGGACGGCCAAGTCATACGAGACAGCCAATCAACTGTGACACGAGCGATCACCGTAGTGAACCGGCGCCGCTGCGTCAAACTCGGTGACCTCGTGCGACCATCCGGGGGCTGCTGGTCCATAACGCCGAATGGACACCGCTCATGAAATCCGCTGTGAACTCCGACTTCATCGAGCCGTTGCCCTCCCGGCGAGGCTGGCAGAAGCGCTATGCCTACGCCTCCCACGGCCTCCGGTTCGAGTTGCAGGCCCGGAACGAATCGCCGTACGGCTCCGTGCGCCGTGTCAATCGCGAGGCGGCGGTTGACGAAGGCGGGATCCTGACAGGGCCATCACCTAGCCTCGGGGTGCAAGGAGCCGGCTGTGGCCAATGATGGGGGTGTGGCGACGGTGCGGGGGCTGGATCACATCGTGTTGAACGTGGCCGACGCCGAGCGTTCCATGCGCTGGTACCGCGACCGGCTGGGACTGGCGCCGGTGCGCTACGAGGAATGGAAGGCCGGTGAGGCGCCCTTCGTGTCGGTCCGGATCGACGAGGGCACGATCATCGACCTCTTCGAGGCGGACCGAAGCGGCGAGAACCTCGCGCACTTCGCCCTATGGGTCATCGGCGATGTGGAGTCGATCGTCGCCCACCCAGACATCGAGGTGGTGAGTCGAGCCGAGCGGCTGTTCGGGGCCCGAGGCTGGGGCTCGTCGGTGTACGTCCGCGATCCCGACGGCAACGAGGTTGAGCTGAGGACCTACTCGTCCTGAGCGGGCTCTCAACGCCGGGCGCTATCGGTTCTGGCGGCGGTGCCCGGGCGCGGTCAGGCCAGGCCGGCGAAGTCGACCTGGTTGGTGGCGAACCAGGCGCTGAACCCGTGGTCGGCGATCATGTTGTGGCCGTTCATGGCCGCGCTGGCGTCGGATCCGAGCATCACCAGAGTGCGGGCGATTTCGACGGGGGTCAGGATCCCGGCTGACTGGTCCACCATCCAGTCGATGATCTTCTCGGTCATGTGGCGGCGGAAGTCGTGCAGCAGGGGGGTGTCGATCACGCCGGGGCAGACGCTGTTGGTGCGCACGCCGTATTCGAGGTAGCTGCGGCGCGAGCCGTGCATGGTCCACACCTGCGCCACCTCCTTTGAGAACTCGTACGGCGCCGGGTCGATCAGCTCGCCGTGGTCGGCGATCCAAGCCCCGGCGTCGTCCCATCCGTCGATGGCGATCAGCTCGGAGATCTCGGCGAGGTGCTTGGGCCAGCCCTGCCCGGCCACCGAGGCCGTGTTGACGACGGCGCCGCCACGGTTCATGGTGGGCAGCAGCCCCTCGCTGAGCCGTCGCAGTCCCAGGTAGTTGACCCTGAGCACGAAGTCTGAGGGATGCACGCCGGCCACCCCGGCGTTGTTGAACAGCACGTCCACGCCGCCGCCGATGGCCTCGCAGGCGTCGTCGATCGCGTCGGGGTCGCTGAGGTCGGCGGCCACGTAGGCCGTGGCCGGGCCGGTGGGCTCGTTGCGGTCGAGCACGATGAGGTCGGTGCAGCCCGCCGCGGCCAGTATCTCGACGGCGGCCGCGCCCACCCCGCTGGCGCCCCCGGTGAGCACCACCTTCTTGCCTTCGTAGCTGAACAGGTTCGAGGAGGATGCGGGCACGGTGCGACTCCTTGTGGTCTCGGTTGGCAGGACAGTGCGGTCAGGCCGGAGTGAAGGCTAGGCGTGACGGTCATCGCCAGGGTCATCCTACGGCAGGGCTCGATGACACCCAGAGGCCCCGGCGGTCGATACGCGGGTCACGGGAAGAGGCCTTGCAGTGCGGTCCACATCAGCCACAGGCCCACGACGGCGAACGGTCCGGGGATGGCGATCACCAGGGTCCAGGTCAGGTAGCGCACCCAGGTGGGGCGGTCAGCGAAGCGCCTCTGGTGGAAGGCGGCGTCGAGGTGCTCAGCCTCGATGTCGGACCGCTCGAGGCCGAGCACCTCGGCTGCGATGTCGGCGACCTCGGTGCGCACCACAACCATCGCCAGTCGCTCAGTGACGTGGTGAGGAGCGAAGTCGGTGGCCGGGTCGAAGATCACAGTCGCCTCGTAGCCCGCCTCCCGGAGCCGGGCCGCGGCCACATCGGCCTCCCAGCGGCTGGCGTACTCGGCGATGGGCACCATCCCCGGCAATGGCCTCACCTCCATATCGTGCCCGCTCTAGAGGCCGATAGCGTGCCCACCGGTGGGCCCGGCCGTCGCGGTGAGCGATCTTGTGAAGCACTACGGCGCGGTCCGGGCCGTGGGCGGCGTGTCATTCGAGGTGCAGCGAGGGGAGGTGTTCGCCCTGCTGGGCCCCAACGGCGCGGGCAAGTCCACCGTCGTGGAGATCCTGGAGGGGCACCGCACCCGGACCTCGGGCACCGTGCGGGTGCTGGACACCGATCCCGCCACTGCGGGCCCGTCGTTCCGGGACCGGATCGGCATCGTGCTGCAGACCTCGGGGATCGACCCGGAGCTGACCGTGCGCGAGGCCATCGACTTCTACGGAACGGCCTACTCGCGCCCGGTTCCAGCGCAGGAGCTGATCGAACTCGTGGAGTTGGACGAGAAGGCCGACGCCCGCATCTCCACCCTGTCGGGAGGGCAGCAGCGCCGCATCGACATGGCTCTCGGGCTGGCCGGCGACCCCGACGTCGTGTTCCTCGACGAGCCGACCACCGGCTTCGACCCCGCGGCCCGACGGCGGGGCTGGGAGTTGGTCGAGCGGCTCGCCTCCCAGCAGCGGGCCGTGCTTCTCACCACGCACTACCTCGATGAGGCCGAGCAACTCGCCGATCGGGTGGCTGTGCTGGCCAAGGGCCGCATCGTCGCGGAGGGCACCCCGGCCGAGCTGCGAGCCGGGGCCGGGTCGGCTCTGATCCGCTTCGCGGTGCCCGACAGGGCCGAGCCGGTACCGGACCTGCTCGAACCGGTCTCGGGCGACATCGTCGGGCGGGGCCGTCACGTGGAGATCACCACCGACACCCCCACCGCCGACCTGGCCCACCTCACGGGATGGGCCGCCCAGCGGGGGATCGAACTCGAAGGATTGACCGTCTCAACTCCGAGCCTCGAGGACGTGTACCTGGGCCTCGTGGCAGAAGACGTCAGCGGTGGTGACGAATCGGGAAGCGAACCATGAGATCGCTGTGGCGGGGCGCACTCCACCAGAACCGGATCTTCTGGCGAACGCCGGTGGCTGCCTTCTTCACGCTGGTGTTCCCGATATTGATGCTGGTGCTGTTCACGGCCATCTTCGGCAATGATGCCTTCGACACGGTCTACGGCCGGGTCAACAGCAGCCAGTTCTACACGCCCGGCCTGGCCGTGTTCGCGGCGGCCTCGTCCACCTACACCGGAATCGGCATCAACCTGGCCAGCCGGCGCGAGCTCGGCATCCTCAAGCGGGTCAGGGGCACGCCCATGCCGCGCTGGGCCTACCTCGGCGGCGTGGTGGTGTCGGCGGTGTGGATCGCCGCGCTGGGGGTCACCGCCATGGTCGCGCTGGGCGTGGCCGCCTACGGCGTGAACGTGGAGGCGGCCAAGGTGCCGGCCATGCTCCTGTCATTCGCGGTCGGCTCCGCTTCGTTCGCCGCCCTCGGCCTGGCCCTCGCCTCGGTGGCCCGGTCGGTGTCCATGGCGGTGCCCATGGCCAACGCCACCCTTCTGCCGATGGCCTTCATCTCCAACATCTTCGTCCCGTTCGGCCGCGAGACCCCCCGCTGGCTGGAGCTCTTGGGAGACATCTTCCCCCTCAAGCATTTCGGCCTGGCCTTCGGCGAGGCCATGAACCCGCGGTCGGAGGCTCCGGCCGTCGAGTGGCACAGGCTCGGCGTGCTGGTGCTCTGGCTGGCAGCAGGTGCCGCGGTGGCCGCGTGGCGGTTCAGCTGGGACCCGCCGGTGGCCTCCGGTCGAGGGTCGCGGCGGCGCGCCCGACGGGTGCCTGCCTAGCATCGACGGATGGTCCATTACGACGAGTTCGAGATGTTCGGCGAGAACGCCGGCGAGTACGACCTTGAATGGTCGGGTCCTCCCGCGGTTCGCCGGGAGTCGGCTCAGCTGCCGTCCGGGCTGCGATTGTCGGCTTTGGTGTGGGGCACGGCTGAGCCCGAGCTGGTGTTCATCCACGGGGGTGCCCAGAACGCCCACACCTGGGACACGGTGGCTCTGGCTCTCGGGCGGCCGCTGGTGGCGGTGGACCTGCCCGGCCACGGGCACTCCGACCACCGGCCTTCCCACAACTACGGGCCGGCGTCCATGGCCGACGACGTGGCCGTGGCCATGGCGGCTCTGGCGCCCAGGGCCGAGGCCGTGGTGGGCATGTCGCTGGGCGGCCTCACCGCCATCTGCCTCGCCGCCGACCACCCCCAGCTCGTGCGGCGCCTGGGGATCGTGGACGTGACGCCGGGCACCGACCACAAGAAGGCCGAGCCCATCATCGCCTTCGTCGACGGACCCGAGCACTTCGACAGCTTCGACGCCATCCTGGCACGCACCATCGAGCACAACCCCACCCGCAGCGAGTCGTCGCTGCGCCGGGGTGTGTTGCACAACGCCCACGAGATGGGTGACGGCCGTTGGACCTGGAACTACGACCGGATGCGGGACTGGAAGACCGGCGGCGGGACCGAGCCGGCGTTCGAGGGCCTGTGGGAGAGGGTCTCTCGCATCGCTGCACCGACCGCGCTGTGGCAAGGTGGGGCCTGGAGCGTGGTGGATGACGCCGATGTGGCCGAGTGGACGCGACGGCTTCGGGGCACCGTGCACGTGGTGGTGGAGGGCGCCGGCCACTCCATCCAGGGCGACAGGCCCCTGGAGCTGGCTGCGCTGATCGAAGACCTGCTGGCCCGGCCCGTGAGCCAATAGGCCCAGGCTGTCCGGCTAGTCCTCTTCGCTGTAGCCGGACTCGTCGAACAGGTAGCCCCGCGGGGTGATCTCCAGGCGGTGGCGTGGGCCGGGCGCCGACGGGTCGGCCGTCTCATATCCGGCGTCGCCGCACCAAAGCGACACCGGGCCGTGCTCGCCCCGTCCGATGCGGGTCTCGTAGCGGCGGGAGCGGCGCCGGCCGAGGCCCTCCAGCGCGCCGGCCACCGTGCTGAAGCGGCCGATGGTGTGAAGCGTCACCCATGTGGGGGCGATCAGCTCGATCTCCCCCGCGTCGCGGCGGAGCAGGGCCTCCGGCGGCGTCATCCACTCGTGGCGGACGATCTCGCCGTCGTCGATGCTGACCTCGGTGGACGGCGCCTCGGCCGCGAAGAACCAGGTTGCGAAGCGCTTGGGCGCTATCGGCGGCGGGATCCAGTAGGAGAAATGCACCAGGGCCGTGGGATCGAGCACTATGGCCGCCTCCTCGCCGGCCTCGCGGGCCGCAGCATTGCGGGCGGCCGCGATCAGGTTGCCAGTGCCGTCGTAGTCGGCGTCGTCGATGCGGCCGCCGGGGAACACCCACATCCCACCGAACGCCAGCCGGGAGTTCTTGCGCAGCATCAGCGACTCCAAGCCGCCGGGTCCGTCGCGCAGCACGACCACGGTGGCCGCTGGTATGGCTTGCGCCTCCCCGTCTCGCTCCAACTGCTTGTGCCACTCCTCGAATAGCAGCACCTCTCGCCGGAACGCTGCCTGGGAACGCTCGTCGGTGGTGTCCGGTCGGGGGTCGTTCACTTGGTCGCGCCGTGTCTGCGATCCGCACGGAGGTCGGTCGCGCCGTGTCTGCGATCCGCACGGAGGTCGGTTGCGCTGGCTGTGCAGTCCGCACGGAGGTCGGTCGCGCCGTGTCTGCGATCCGCACGGAGGTCGGTTGCGCCGGCTGTGCAGTCCGGGTGGTCTGATCGGGAAGCGCTCACTTGATCACGCCGCCATCTCTTAGCTCGGCGATCCGGTCGCCCCAGCCCAGCTCGCTCAGCACCTCGTCGGTGTGCTCGCCGTGGATGGGAGACGACGGCTGGCGCAGCTGGGCCGGCGTCGCCGAGAACCGGGCCGCCGGCCGAGGCTGGCGGACTCGGCCCATCGCCGGATGATGATGCTCCTCGAACAATTCGTTGTGCATCGCCTGGGCGTCGGCGGCCACCTCCTCGACCCCCAGCACCACGCCGAAGGGGACTTGGTGTCGGTCCAGGGCCTCCACCGCCTCGGCCAGAGGCATGGCCGCCGCAGCCGCGTGCACGGCACGGAACACGGCGCTGGTCTGGGGCCGGTTGCGCTGGCGGTCGGCCATGGTCGCCAGGCGGTGGTCCGACGAGTCCACGCCGAAGGCCTTGGCCATGCCGTGGAACTCCGAGTCGGTCACGGCCGCCACCACTGCGTGTGCGTCGGCGAGGGCGATGGCTCGCTGATGCGCCGAGAACGACTGGGACAGGTGGGGCTGGTCGTTGTCGAGGGCGACTTCGTGGGCCGCCGCGTCCGCGAACAGGAATCCCACCGCGGCGTCCAGCATCGCGAGCTGCATGTGCTGGCCCCCCGCGCCTCGCTCTCGGGCGAAGAGGGCGGCGGTGATGGCCTGCGCGGCCGTGTACGCGGTGACCTTGTCGGCCGCGGCCTGGCGCAGGAAGCGAGGACTGTCGTCATTGATGCCGGTTTGGTTGCCGACGAGCCCGGACTGGGCCTGGATCACCGAGTCGTACACACGCCGGTGCGCGTAGGGCCCGTCGGGGCCGAACCCCGACAGCGAGAGGTAGACGATGTCGGGGTTGCGGGCCGAGACCTCGCCGTAGCCGACTCCCAGCCGCTCGACCACGCCCGGCCGCATGTTCTGCACGAACACGTCGGCCTCGGCGCACAGATTGAGCACGATCTCGCGGCCGCGGGGGTCGGTGCAGTCCACGGCCACTGATCTCTTGCCCCGGTTGCACATCTGGAACAGGGCCGAGATGCCGCCGGAGACGACACCCACGTAGCGGCCCTGGTCGCCGAAGCCGGGCTCCTCCACTTTGATCGCGTCCGCTCCCTGGTCGACCAGCAGGCCCACGGCCAGGGGGCCGGTCACAGCCACGCACATCTCCACGATGCGCACTCCGTCCATCGGGCCGGGCATGGGTCTCGCGATCGTCAGGGGGTCCGGGGCGCGCTTTGCGTCTCAGCCCTGGCCGGCCGAGCCATCGTCGGCCGGCTTGTCGGGCTCGGGGATGCCGTGGAACCAGCTTGCCTCCTCCACCAGTGACCGGCTCCGCCAGCCGTCGGGGGTGCGCACCAACTCGTGGTGGTACCACCCGCCGGTGGCCCACACCGGGCTGTCGGGCAGCTTGAGCGGGTTGTAGACCATGGCCACGACCGTGGCCTCGTCGCCGTCGATGGTGGTGTCGATGTTGGAGATGAGGTGCTGGATGGCCTCGAACATCGGCATCACTCTCGACAAGAAGCCGGCCACTTCCTCGACGTCTCCGGCGATCCCGCCGACTTGGGTGTAGTCGATGCGGGCGTCGGGGGTGAAGACGCTGCGGAACAGATCCCAGTCCTGCCGGTCGACAGCTCTGGCGTAGCGGGTCAGCAGGTCGGTGATCTCGGCCCGGTCGCTCAGGGTCTGCAGGTCCATGGCCCCACGATACGGGGCGCGCCGCTCTTGGAGTTCGGACTCTGTGTGTGCGGCGGACCGAACAGGACTCACAAATCCCGCGGTCGGAACTTCAGCTCACGCTTGGTGCCCCATCACACGCGTAGAGCCGACGAAGTGGCCAGGCCGGCTAGTACCTGAGGGTCGATGTGGGGGACGCTGAGATGCTGTGTGCGACGCATCAGGTTGGTGACGAGCTGTTTGGCGACCGTCCCCGTCGGCGGCGATCCGGTGTGTTGCTCGTGCGCAATGGCGGCGAGCACGTAGGCCGCGGCGCAGTTGGGTGCGGCTAGCCGGGTGGAGTTTCGGGCAGCGAGATCGGCCCATACTCTCCAGGCGCTGTTGAGAACTTCGTAGGCAGCTTGTGCGCTGATCGTGGCGGAGGCGGCGCTGCTTGCGGTATGAGCTATCTCGACTCGCCACCATGCGGCGGCTAGAGGCGCGTCGAAGAGCCATCGGCCTCGGCGGTGCCAAATGCCGCCGGAGTGGCGGATCAGGTTGCGGATCGACCTGTCGATGCCCTTGCGCTGCTGTGGGGTGATGTCCTCGGGGGTGGCGGTGAGGCTGGCCCGGTCAAAGGGAAGCGACCCGGGAGCAGCGAGATCGAGTAGAAACGCTGGCGGGTCGGGGAGTCTGCGGTCGGCGAGGAGCCGAAGGGTCAATAGGTGCCACCATCCGAACTCCATCGTCTCGCTGCGTGTCGTCCCGGCGGTAGTTAGCGCCGCGTGCAGCGCGAAGTCCGTCTGCCAGTTCGAGTTGAGGATCTCGTGAGAAATGATCGGGTGCTGAAGGGTCGGCAGAGTATCCAGCACCGCTTCTGGGATTTGTCCCTCGGCTTGGTCCAGGATGACGGCGATGGTCTCGCTCGCCGACGCCAACGCCGCTGTGGCTAGTCGCTGCTGAGCTCTGAGGCGCTGTTCTCCGGCGCCGGGGTCGTAGGGATTGTCGGTCATGGCTTTCTGCCATGCCGCCACGGCCAAGATCGCTGGCTTCAGTGTGTCCTCGGACGCTGGGCGGGTCGTGGTGGTCACTACTCGTCGCCGTTCTCGATCGACCCTGGAGTGAGCGGCACGAACGCCGACGCGGCTTGCAGCGGATCCCACTCGTCGCTGTTGTCCCACAAGGCGATCTGAGGACGGTCGGCCTGGAGCCGTCGCAGGATTAGGTCGCCTATCAGCGATCCCGGCACGGCCGCGTGGCCGGTCTCGTTTTCTTCTATCTCAAACACGCTGTGAGCAGGCAGCAGCGCCAGTGCCGTGGCCCAGCACGCCAGCAGCGCCGGCTCGTGATACTTGAGCTGGTCGATCCGGTCGGGACGTGCCCTCACGACGAATCGGCTGTCTTGGCCGATGTGTTCAACCTTGATGCTGACCGCTGTCTCGGGCTCAGTGCGGGGGTCGCCGATGAACAGCATCGGATCAGAGCCCTCATGGTCCACTGGTATCGGCGCTGCTCGGGCTAGGAGCCGTCCGGGCCGCAGCGGGAGTGGTTCGTCGCCCCACAGCGTTCCGGTCGGGTCCAGATTGCATTCCGCGATGGTGACGATCCCTGGCCAGAGATGCACTGTGCCGGTGCCTACGTCTCGCGGTGACAGGGAGATAGTCGTGACTGGCTCTGTGCTGGTCTCGGCGGTTGTGTGCATCGTTTCGGCACAGCGGGCTTCGACGCACCACGCTGCGTTTCCTTGTTGAAGCAGGCTCTCGATGCCAGGGGCACCTGTGAGGCTGTGACGTACTGTCCAAGCGAGGTCACCCGCCGATGGTGTCGCTCGGGTCTCGTATGCGGCGTCGGGCCAGTCGAGGGAGCGCTCGTGGGTGTCGCTGGTGTCGTCGATCATCGGGATCGACTCCAGTAGCGGCGGGGCGGTGGCCTCGGATTCGGATGCGGTGGCCTGGTTCTGTCCGGTCCGGGCAGAGCTCATAGTCTCCCGCCCGGGTTTGTGGGTCCGGTGCTGGCTTCTGTTCTGCTTGCGGGGGCCGTCACCTGCTCCTCGCGGCTCGACGCGGCGGAGCGGTGGAACAGCACGGCTTCGACGAGGCCACGGTCTGCCCCGACGGCTTCGGCGGTCGCAGCAGCGATCTTGACCGTCGCGGTGTCTCTGGCGCCGGGGTTGGGGATCCGGACTTGTTTGCGACCGCTGGCAGGCACGTCGATGTTTCGTTGCTGGTGTCGCACTTGGACGATGGTGAGGTAGCCAGGGGCGATCCGGTGTCGGGAGGTCTGATCGGTGCCGGAGGGGACTGCCAGGCATAGGTCCGCGGCACCTGCTCTGAATCCCCGTCCTGCGGCACTCCATGCGACATGGAACAGGCGGGGGTCGTCGGGGTCGGGCCGGCAGGACGTGGACACGCCAGCGGAGTTTCCGGCTCGGACGGTTTGGTCAGTCTTCTCCTTGTCGGCCTCGGGATCGGTCTTCGGATCAGGATCCGGGCCGGGCGGACTCGGTAGTTTGGGCGGTCCGTTGGGAAGCCTTCGTTCGTGCTCAACGTCTTCGCCGGGACTCGGGTCGGAGTCGGGGCGCTTGGGGCGGCGTTTGGGAAGTGCTGTGGTGCTGACCGCTGATCCAGCCAGGCGAAGTTGAGGCGGGGCGTACGGTTCGCCCGTCGAGGCCTGCCGGGCGTTGGCCGTCAGCAGGTCGCGGAGCTTCATGAAGCGCTCGACGAGTTGCGAAGGGTTGTCGAGTTCGCTGGGAGTGATCTGCAGATGCGACGCACCCTCAGCGTCTCGCACCAGCTCGCCCATGCCTCCGGGCTGCCTGCTGTCGAGATCGACTACGGCATCAAACGGCTCGGTTCCGGCGAAGTAGCGGGGCTGAAGGTAATTCTGGGTGTTGTCTTGGATCCACATGCCGTCGCGGAACACAGATACTCGGTGCGACGCGGTCTCGTCTCCGCGCAGCCGTGGGCGCATCCATACTCGTGAGCCGGGTCCCAGCGCATCCTCGACCATGTTGTCGGAGATGCGGCTGTCGGAGTCTTGGAGGGTTCGGAGCGTGCGTCGCGCCGCTCTGCGGCGCCGTTCCGGCGTGATCGCGTCGGTGTGGGTGTCGAGCGCCTCGGGGGTGAGGGAGCGTTCGGTGCCTGAGGCATCCGTGAAGGTGACGCTGAGGGTGCCGTCGAAGACGGCGACTAGGAAATGGCGGGTTGCCGCAGCCAGGATTAGCCGGTCTGGATTGACGGTCGGCGACACAGGCTTGTAGGCGGCGATCATCACCGCAGATCCGGCAACGCTGGAGCGCATCTGCGCGGCCAATGTCGGTGGGACGCGTGTGCCGCCCCGCTCGTAGTCGAACAGCGTGTTTCGCCCGTCGGGCTGCTGATGGCGGATAAACCCGTCGGCGCTGCGCTGGGTCTGGGCTTTGCGGGAACCGACTATGTGAGTGGCGATGATGGCGTGCCCGCCGAAGGTCTCAACCAGAGTTCCATCGGGTCCGGCTTGGCGGCCGGCGTAGAGCACATAGCGCAGGTCGCTGGGGACGAATGCCGTCAGGTGGCCGTGCCCTACCGACCCGCGTCCCGCTGTACGTTTGGTGGACCGGCCGCTGCCGTACAGGGATCGCAACTCCTTCTCGCCGATGCCGTTCCCGTCGTCGCAGCAGAACAGACACACAACGTCCTTCTTGCTCAGCGCTCTCTGTATCCGCTTGATCATCTGTTGGCCGGTCGGCGGCTCGTCTGCGCCCAAGTAGCGGCGGGCATGCTTGAACGCCTGCTTGTATCTGTCGAGGCCGAATATGTCTGCTGCTGCGACATTCCTGAGGACGAAACGCACTGTGCGGGCGCCGGTCCCAGAGTCCAGTGCGTTTTGAAGCAGTTCGCGTATGACGATCTCGTCTTTGACCTGGTCCCTGTTGGCGTCGGTGTTGGTGAACCCCTTAGGAGGGTCATTGTCCACGCCGAAAATCAGTTTTCCGTAGGTTCTGTGCATCGTTCAGTCGCTGCAAGCACAGGGAAGGCTCACGCCGTCGCGGCGACCCGCGACCGCTGTTCCGGCGGCGATCTCGGCGTAAGAAGGCGATCTCAGAGTCAAGAACTTGAACTGCTGAACGTCGGGGGCGTCTGAGGGTCCGGCATAGCGAGCCTCGATGTCAGCCCACCAGTGGATGCCCGCCGGCCCCGCCGAAGCGGCGTTTGGGTTGTCTTGCTCAGCGGACGCCAACCGTCTCAGAGCCGGCTCACCCTTCATGAAGCAATACACGCAGTTTCCCAATGCCCGGTCTATGGCCAGGTCATAGGATTGGCAGCGCCAGAAGTCGTCGACTCGGTCGATGTCGGCTCCTGCGTCCGCTAGCGGCGTGGCAATGATCTCGCCAACGGGATGCGACTCGTGTCGGCAGCGGCCGCCATTGGCGCCGTCAGCGAGCATCGCCTCGAAGTGCGCCCTGTTGACACGCTCGGCCTCGTCGCTTCGCAACCCCAAGAGTGTCACATACTGCACTGGCGGGCCGGTTAGACCGGCGAGGTCCGCCGAGGGTCTCGCCCGGGAACTGCACCTCCGCGACACGACTGTGAAGTCCGCCCAGTCCTGCGCAGGCCGCATCCAAGGGCGGGAGTGCACGAATGTCGCTATCTCTGCTACCTCCCGGGCCTCCCACCGGCTGCCGTTGTAGCGCGAGGCGGTCTCATCTGCCGATGTCAGCGGACGGCCGTGGTGATGTCCGGCCGCCGTTGGTCCGAGCCCGCCACCGAGCCATTCGCTGATGAGCTTGATGCCAGGCAGCACCTTAAGGTTCTGGGTGCAGAATCGAAGGCTGCGGTTCGGGAGCATCCGCTTGATCGACGCCAACTCCTCGAACGCGCACCCGTCGTAGGAATAGCCCGGCGTCGTCGGATTGTCGACGGATGTGGCGCGCTGACGCCGCACCAGCCGGTAAGAGGGTCTACGGCTCCAGCCGGACCTGGTCGACTCCTCCACCGTGCAGAACTCGTACCACAGGCACGGGATCGCATGCTGCGACTCCAGTTCGTCGCATACCTGGCCGGCGAAGTCGTAAGTGGCGGGATGCTCAGCGGTCGTGTTGGCGAACAGCACGAGATCGCCTCGTCCAGGGTCGAGCGTGCCACAGCGGGCGAGACTAAGAACCATCGCAGCGCTCGACCGGCCGCCGGAGAACTTCACGATGTGCGGGAGCGCGGAGTGCTCGGGCGACATGTACGCGGGCGCCCCGCAGATCGCCGATTCCGGCACCGCACGAGTCGACGATGCCGCGCGAGTCAAGGCCACCGCTACCGAGTTCACGGGCTGGTCTCGCATCGACGGAGGTTGCGGCCGCAGCATGTCGGGCAGGTTCTTCGCAATCTCAGGGAAAGCGCCCGCGGCGCGGTGCTGATCATTCTGCGAGCCGGGCCAGCGTCCGATGGTCGAGCATCCCCGCATAGAAGCTGGCGCTGCGGCGGACGATGTTGGAGGCGATCTCCCTGGCCCTTGCTCCGTCCGGCCATGCGCCGTGTCGGGTCTCGTGAGTTCTGATTGCAGAGGCGAACCCAGCGGCACATCGACCCGTAGATAGGCGTCCCGCCATCGTCATGGCGGTCGTGGTCCATGCCCTCCAGCACCCTCGTTGCAGGAATATCTCGTAGCAGTCGGTGAAGCTCAACTCTCCGTCGGAGTTGGACTGAGCTTGTTGGGCCATCTCGATTCGCCACCAAGCTCGAGCCGTAGGACAGTCCAAGAGGTGATTGTTGTGGCCTGACCGCACATGGGGGATGCCCCCGAGGGCGCGGAGAACATCACGCGACGCGTTGTCGAGTAGGTGTCGCTGCTTGTTGTCCAGAGCATTCGGGCCCACATGGGCTATGGGCCCGAAGCGTTGCTCCGTGTACATCTGCGCCGGAGGGTTCTCGAGCCCGCCAGATTCAAGCCATGCGACGCTGCAGGCAACCCAGAACAAGACCTGCGCTGCTTCTGAGCGAGTCGCCGGAGCGGCGTTCTGCGGCGATGACAGCGATTCGTGCAGCATCTGCTCCCAGCGCTGCGTCGCCTTCGCAGCCGCTGGCATTCCCGGCTGCTGTGAAGCCCGTAGGTCTGCGGCGGTCAACGGGCTTCGCAGAAGCGGGACTTCCAACGTGTCGCCTCCGGAGAGTCCCAGCGCTCCACGGAGCATCGTTGCCAGAGCGCTCGCCGAGTTAGCTGCGGCGGCCAGGAGTCTTTGCTGAGCTTCGGCTCTTGCGGCGGGCGACGTCTGGTCCGTCCGGCGGTTCTTGGCCACGAGCGTCTGCTGCCACTGAGAGTAGGACTTCCAAGCGCCTTCGGGCAGGTTGCGACACTTGTCCATCATGTCTCTGCCTCGTGTGGGGCCGGCAGGGGCATGCCTCGCAGCCGTGTCGCTGCTCGAACAGGATCCCATTGGGCGCCGTCGTTCCAAAGCGCCATCCCAGCGAGCTTGACTTCGAGTTCCGCGGCGAAAAAGTTGCTGGTGTCGTCGTCGGATTCGAGATTGAATGCATCGCAGGAGGGCAGGTACGCCAGGGCCGTCTGCCAGGCCTGCGCGATGAAGGCCTCCTGGCCCAGACGCGGCTGCTGTGCATCGGGGATGCGTATTAACAGTCTCGTGTTGCCGTCCTGATCTTCGTATGGGCCGATGCTCATCTCGTGATCCTCAAGCCCGTCGTCGATCTTGAACAGCAGTAGCGAACTGGCCAGGTCCTCTTTGACGGCTCCTCCTCGAACGAGCCACATTCCCCGCTCTATCGGCACGTGAGAGCCGGTCCGTCGCCAGATCACTGCTGCCTCCGCCGTCGATAGGTCGCAGTCGGCCACAGCCACGACCCCGGGGACGACGAACACTGGCTCCCTGGTCATCGACTCGTCGAAGTGGAGCTGCATCGTCGGATGCTGGCAAAGGGCGAGGTCGCTGAACAGAGTTCGTGGACATCTGGCCTCTGCCGCGAACATTGCTGCGCCGGCCTGGATGAGTTCAGTTATTCCTGCTGCGCCTGACATGTGATGCTGTACTTGCCAGTGGCCGCCCGCCCCAGCGACTGACACGGAGTACTCGGCGTCGGGCCAGTCCAAGCTGGGTTCATCGCCGGTCGCGTCCAGCACGGGTGCCGCTGCCAGTGATTGCTCTGGCGTGGCTGATGCGAGGCTCATACGGCTCGGCTCTTGGTGTGCATTAGACGAATGGTCACCATCGCGGCATCTGATGGGGACACATTCTCGGCCAGTTCCACCAGTGCCTCCCCAGCGGTGTTCGGCTCCGACAGTAAGACTTCGCATTCTTCGCTGCCGGGGGTCGGTCTAATAGTACGGTCGCGGATCTTCACCGACGCGATCCTCAGCACTGCGTCGTCGAGCTGACGCGCGGTTGTCTCGTCTGCCCCTGACGGCAGAACTGCCACGAGTCTCAGTCCGCTCTTGCCCAACTCGTTGGCACGCCACACGACACTCCACTGGCGTCCGCTCACATGACGGCTCGCCACTCGGATGCCAGAGGTGTTTCCTCTAGCGGAAATCCGTCGACGCGCTGGGCCGGTGCCCGAGTCTTGCCCGCCTCCGCCGCCTTGACCGCCTTTGCCCGTGCCGCCGCCTCCATCGTCACCCCTGTGGTCGATGTCGACAACTTCTGTGGGAGGCTCGTTGTCGTTGGGTGGGTCTTCGTGATCCCTGTCGCGTCGGCGTATGGGTGGCGCCGGGGCGGGGGTCAACAGCTTGCCGCGAAAGATTCGCAGTTCGTCCGGCTCGACGATCTGGCCCACAGACGGCTTCGCGCAGCCTCGCAATACGTCAGCTATGCGCTTCAAAGCATCGTCCAAGAGTTTCTTCTTGGCGCTGTCGGTTATCTCCGTGGGACGGATTTGCGAGTGTGTCTCGCCCTCTGCTTCGCGCACCAGAGCGCAAACCGATTGATCGTCGGCTCCTGCGGACGGGTCTTCGACGTTCACCACTGCGCAGAACGGCGCTAGGTTCGTGAAGTTGGCGTTCAGCAGATGCGGGGCCTGCGACGTGATCCACATGCCCTCCCGGAATACGCACACAAGCGTTCTGTCTCCCGCTTCTAGATCGCGCACCCACACACTAACATCATCGAGATCCTCGCCAGCGGATACAGGCATGCCCGTCTGCAATGTCTCATACGCAGCCCACGCCTCACGACCGAGCACTCCTAGCCCCAGCCGTCGTCGCTGCTGATCCCGTACCGGCGACAGGGCAGCGGCGAGCGTCTCCTTCTTCAAGAGGCCCTTCTTGACGCCGTTAACTCGACAGCCAACGGTGAGCTGGCCCTGATGAACGGCCACCACGAAGCTCTTGGCCGCAGCGGCCAGCACGCTCTCCTCGAGACTGCCGCGTCCGGGGCGTGCGGTTGGCCCATACCCCAATATCGCGACCACCGATCCGGGAGAACCGTCCTCCGGCAGCCACGACCGCACCAGGTCAGGGACTTCGGAAGATCCAGAGGCCTGCGATGCTGGGCTGTCCTGGAGTTCCTCGGCACCCCGGATGTAACCATGAGCGTCGCGCTGCATGCTGTTGCTGTTACTCGTGGCCAAGATCGCGTGGCCGCCGAACGTCTCTTTGCGTGACGTGTCGCGACCCGCGTACAGGACATACCGGAGATCGCTCGCTGCGAAGGCCGTGAGGTGCCCTAAGCCGACGGATCCTCGGCCTGATCGCTTGGTGGTGTCTCCGGTGTTGTACAGCGACCTTAACGCCATCGCGTCGATGCCTCGGCCCCGGTCGATGCAAGCGAGCACGGCGGCGGTCCGACTCGCAGATTGCAGACAACTCCGGATCCGGTCGATGGCCTGCCGTTCCGCAGGGCTGTCCACCTTGTCGCTCCTGTGCGTTCGGGCAGCGACAAAGGCGGCCGTGTAGTCCTTGATGAGGGGCAACTCCTGGGTTGGGATGCTCTCATGGGAGAACTCGACACGCATCGGTCCGGCGTCCTGAGAGGCGTCCAAGGCGTTCTGCAGCAACTCCCGGACGACGACTTCTTCTGTGACCGACTCGCGGTTCACGTGAGGCGACGCGAAACCTGCCTCACCCCCGTTATTGTGCGGGAACTCAAGACATACCTCACCGTATGGCAGGCTTCCGTCCACAATCTTCCATGGTAGCGCTAACGCTGAACGAGTCCAGCAACAGGAGCAGCAAGGATCGAAACAGATTGTCGACAGGAGTCAGAATCCGATCGCCTATTGGCCGCCGAGGTAGCGCGCAAACGGTGTGACGGCAGCTGGTGCTGTGCTGTCCCTCGGCTCGCTCGGCGGACCTAAGCGCGTTGCATGGACGCGAGCGCAGGGCGGGGGCGCATCTCAGCGGCCTGAGGCCGCTGCATTCGGGATTGGCCCGGGCGACGGCGATCCCAGCAAGACAGATCGCACGATTTATCAGCAATATTGTGAATTTTCAGGTTGTGTTGTCACACGGGCTCGGTAGTGTGGTCGGCATGGAGCGAACAGATGTTCTCAACGTCGGCGGCGACGTCGGCGGCGGAGTGTTGGCGACTCGCGAAACTGTCCGCCTGAGCGGCTGGAAGGTTCCCCACGGATCTTCGGCGCGGGATCGACTGGAGGCCGTCTGCGAGGCCTTGCGGGCGGTTTCGTTGGAGGGGTTGGACGAGGAGGGGTTGCGCGGGGTCGCGGCCGGAGTTGGGCAGGTCATAGCCCTGGCCGATGCTCTCACCCTGCGGACTGCGAGCGGGTTGGAAGCGCTGAGGGCAGGCTCGGCGCGTGAGGCGCTGGTGGCGGGGGCGAAGCTGTCGGGTCGGGCGGCCAAGCGAGTGACCGAGGCGGCTCGCCAGGTCGAGGAGATGCCCAACGTCGGTCGGATGCTGGAGGCGGGGGACTTGACGCTCGAGAGCGTGTTCGCTCTCGGGGCTGCGGCCAGGCAGTGCGGAGCGGCGGTGGTGGACGGCTCCGAGGAGTTGCTGTACCAGGCCGCCGCCCGGGACGCTGGGTCATTCAACCGAGTGGCCAGGAGGTTCGCGCAGCGTCATGACCCGTCGGCGGGCGGCGATCTACTCAAGGGTCAGCGCAACAGCCGCAAGGCCGACCTGTTCGTCGGCAGCGACGGCATGGGCGTACTCCATGGCGAGATGGACCCCATGAGCTTCGGTCTGCTGGAGCAGGCGGTGGATGAGCGCAAGGACTACCTGTGGCGCAGGGACGGCGGCCGTGACGGCACTCCCGATGCGGTTCGCAACAACGGGCAGCGCTCGATGGATGCAATCTTCGAGTTGTGCACGGGCCGGAACGCGCTGACTCACGAGCCGCTCCCGGCCGACGACGGCCCGAGGGGGTCGCGTCGCCTGCCGACGGGGAGGATCATCGCCGTGACCGCAGGTGTCGTTGACGGCACCGACACGGATGGATCATGCGAGATCATCGGAGTCGGCCCGGTACCGCCGTCGGTGCTTGACAGCATCTCGCCCGATGATCGCCTGGTGGGCGCGATCTTCGGCGGTGACGGCCGGCCGCTGTGGCTGGGTCGCATGGAGCGGCTAGCCAACATCGACCAGTACGTGGCGGTTGCGCTACGGGACCGCGGCTGTGTGCTGTGCCGGGCCCCTATGCATCGCTGCGATATTCACCACGCCGATGAATTCTGTGCCGATGGGGGTTTGACGGACATCGAGAATCTGGTCGCTTTGTGTTGCGGCTGTCACCTGTGGGTGCACAGGACCAATCGGCGTGTCGTGCGGCAGTTCGACGCCCACGGGATCATCACTTGGTCCACGGCTCCCCGCGGCTCCGATCCCGGTGGACGTGAGGGACGGGATCCAAGTGCGGCCGGGCTGGCTGACGGGTTCAGTGGACGCGGCGACCACACCCGAGGCGACGCGCTGGGGATCAGCAAGACTGAAGTCGGTGCTGGCTTCGCAGGCCGTGATCCACCGGCCGCTGGGCAACGGTGAGCGGTGGCGGCCGCGGGTGCTGGCGAGGAGGGCGTGGATGGCTCGTCGCGACTGGAGGCGACCATCGTCGCTCCGCCCACCTTTAGCCGCACTTCCGCCTCAGGGGAGGACCGTGGGGTCACCGAACCCCCAAGCTTCAGCCGCTACCTTCGATCCCATAGGTGAGCCGCACCTGAATTCCCGTCGGGCAACGTCCGCGGCGGTACGCGGAGCACGAAAAGGCTCGAGAAGAACAGTCCGGAGACGACCGTGTCACCACAACAGCAACTGACGACCGCAACCCTCGATCCCGTCCCGGCCCGCCATGTGGAAGACATTTCCGTGGCCCAGGAGATGAGCGACTCGTTCCTCGCCTACGCGCTGTCGGTCATCACCTCCCGCGCCATCCCCGACGTGCGGGACGGCCTCAAGCCGGTGCAGCGCCGGGTCCTGTGGTCGATGCTGCAGATGGGCCTGCGCTCCGGCACCCCGTACCGCAAGGCGGCCCGTGTAGTGGGCGACACGATGGGCCGCTACCACCCCCACGGCGACGCCGCCATCTACGACACCCTCGTGCGCATGGGCCAGGACTTCAGCCGCATGGTGACGCTGGTGGACCCGCAGGGCAATTTCGGCAGCCTCGACGACCCACCCGCGGCGGCCCGTTACACCGAGTGCCGCCTGAGCGGGGCGGCAATGGACATGGTCGGCGAGCTCGACGAGGACACCGTCGACTTCCGGCCCACCTACGACGGCGAGGACACCGAGCCGGTCGTGATGCCGGCGGCACTGCCCAACCTGCTGGTCAACGGCACGACGGGGATCGCCGTGGGCATGGCCACCAACATGCTGCCGCACAATCTGGCCGAGGTCGG